>NZ_QNRX01000002.1:257659-279679 GCF_003317055.1 Alkalibaculum bacchi | reverse complement strand
TTAGATACTATTATAAAGATAAAAATTCGTTAGACTATGTAGATTTAATTTATCAAATATCATAACTACATTATACGAGGTGGTAAGGTGGTAAGGTGGTAAGGTGGTAAGCAGAAGCATCTTGTGTATTCCTTATGGGTCTTAAGATCCTTCGCTTCGTTTTAGGATGACCTACGTGCGCTTTGCACACGAACCCAAGCTAACTGCCTCGGTCATTCTTGAGCGCAGCGAAGAATCTTAAACAAACAGCCACCCGAGGGTGGCTGAAAATTTCGGCTTTCCGCATTCAGCTTTCTACTGCTGGTAACGAAAGTGACCAGCTAGATTAATTTTTCAATATCTCCTTCTAGCTCTTCTGGTGTAATCCATGGCTCGAATCGGGCTACTACTTCTCCTTCTTTAGATACTAAAAATTTCGTAAAGTTCCATTTGATAGATCCATCTTCTAAGAATTCTGGATAATTTTCTTTTGTTAAATCATAAAATTTCTTTTCGATGTCGTCGTTTAAATCAAAACCTTTAAATGGTTTTTGACTGATTAAGAATTTAAACAACGGGTGAGCGTTTTCTCCTCTTACATCGGTCTTTTCAAATAATGGGAAAGTAACACCAAAGTTTAGTTGGCAAAAGTTTTGTATCTCATCATTAGAAGCAGGGTCTTGATCAAAGAACTGGTTGCTTGGAAAGCCTAGTACTACAAAATGATCCCTATACTTTTCATATAACTTTTCCAATCCACTAAATTGAGGTGTGAACCCACATTTGCTGGCAGTATTCACAATAAGAATTACTTTTCCTTTGTATTCGCCTAAGGAGATTTCCTCTCCAGTTATGGCTTTTGCTTTAAAATCATGTATATTCATTTTTCTCATCCTTTCGTTGCAGTATAAATATATTGTACCCAAGAAATTGTGAGAAAAACATTACTATTTAAATTCAATACTTGTATCATTTCGTACAATTTGTATGTAACTCATTCCTGGCTTAAATGCAATTTCTTCACCATTTTCATCATAATACCTTGTCAGGGAATTTACGCCTTCGCGTTTCCAAGTACCAGTACGCATTGTGCCTTCTGTAAAATACTGAGATTTTCCACTTCCTACAAGATCAATATTAGTATAAACTGTTTCATCAACTTTATAGTGATCGGCATGTTGAATAACGATATTCTTAACGGATAATTGCTCATTATTTTCTTTGTCCATCATAGGCTCTCCGTTAATAAATCTTTCATATTCAGATGTGTCATTATTATAAATGTATTTTATATTGTTACTTGAATTGTACGAAAAGGTAATCTCATTTGCTACGTCACCTGTAATTTCAGCCATTTTGTCAAAGCAGATGCTACGTTGTACTGGATTGTAATTATATTTGTTTTTTATAGTGTCATTTAGATTGATATACGCATTGTGTGGTGCTTTTCGATCTTTTGCGCGAGTGAAAGGAGTGCTGTTTTTATGTCCATTAAGAGCTGGTTGAGTGATGTTTAACTCACTTATCAATGTATAGATATTTTGTCCTGGATCTAGTTCGGATCCTCCATAAAAGGCATAAAGATAATCCCATTCCTTCCAAAGATACATATGCTGTCTTCGTGCACTTCGTACAGGTCCAACCTTTTCAGGGTATTCACTTAAGAAGAAAGAAGTAAGTCTAGTAATCTTGCTCTCAACTTCCATCTCATAGATAAGATCTGCCTGTGTAATTCCACTATGAGGTCTAGCTTCTGGTGTGTTTTCTAATTGAACCATAATACCACGTCCATCACCATCATAGGGAAGTCCTGTTAATGGGGATATACCTTCTGGGACATCTTCGTATCTAGCAGGGGCCGATGTAATAGGCTCTTTTACAGAAGGTTCAGGATCTGGCAGTGGATCAGAAGAAGTTGGCGTTTTAGAGCATGATGATGTAATGAACAATAGTACAAGAGTTAAAACAATATAGATTTTTTTCATAAGAGATCTCCTCGCTTTTAATTATTTTATATATACAATAGTATACAACACTTTTCTATTTATGGACATATCCATACATATGTCAGTTGTATCGTTGAAAGATGGAAAAACAAATAATCATGAAAACATCTAACAATAATTGGATAAAATGATATAATAAAATATATTAAGAAAACACATTTATTACAACTAAATTTTACATTAAATTTATGAGAACTAAGATAAACTAATAAAAATAATGTACAAGCATTATTTCTATTCGTTGATAATTGGCATAGAATATAATATTGCTTTTATATAAAAATATTATGGAAAGGATTGAGATGATTGAGCAAACTAGTCATAGCTTTATCGGCGACCTTAACAGGCATACTGTTATTTGGCTATAATTATCAAAATACACCCAAATATGCAGCAGAAGAAATCAGTAAGATCAACAAAGACATAATAAGCTCTGTCTACTCACTAGAAGAGGCAAGAAAAGCGAAGTACGCAAATGCTACTATATATGAATCAGAAGACAAAATTGCCCCAATAATTGAAATTGTATATCCCGAAGAATTTAAACACGGTGACACTATTGAAACAGATAAAGTAGAATTGAAATTTTCTGATAATGTGAAGGTAGTAAAGGCGAGAATGAATAATCTGACGATTCCAACAGATACCGTAAAGATTACGACTATAGGAACATATAATATTGAAATAGAGGACGAAGCCAAAAATAAGACAAGGCTGGTTTTCACTATTACTCAGGAAGCAATAAAGTCTGAGGAAGCTGAAAAAGCCGAAGAACAAAAGAAAGCTCAAGAAGAAGCAGAGCGTAAAGCAAGGGTAGCAGCAGAAAAGAAAGCCCAAGAAGCGGCAACGCGAAAAGCACAAGAGGAACAGAAAAGAGCCCAAGCCGAGGCAACACGAAAAGCCGAAGCAGAAAGGATAGCTCAAGAAGAAGCGGCACGAAAGGCTGAGGCAGAAAGAATAGCACAGGAAGAAGCAGCGAGAAAAGCTGAGGAAGAAAGGCTAGCTGAGGAAGAAGCAGCACGAAAAGCTGAGGAAGAGAAGGCGAAGCAGGAGCAAGCAGAACAAGAGAAAAATAAACAAGGAGATTCGGGACAAGCAGGAAACGATGAAGCACCAAATGATGTGAAAAACAGTGGAGCAAAACCAATAGAAGGATAACCAAAGATATTGCAAACAGAAACAATAGAATAATATATATAAAAGACCAAATCTAGGATTTGGTCTTTTATAATAGGCAGAATTTTACTGAAGATATTATAAAAGGGGGCGTATTTTACTTCTGCGATCAACTAGTTGTTAGAAGGCAAATCAATATTTAAGGGTTTGCTTGTTAATAATGGAAGAATGTTTTATAATGTATAATGTTGTCATAAGACCGAGAAAAAAGTATAATTAAGTAATAATCTTTTTTATATATAGTAAGGACAGCATGTTTTAACTAATTGAATTAAGGAGTTTTTATATGAATATATCTTTTTCACCACCTGACATAACTCAAACAGAAATAGATGAAGTAGTCGACACTTTAAAGTCAGGATGGATCACAACTGGTCCAAAAACAAAGCTGTTTGAAAAACAAATTGCAGAGTACTGCAATACGACTAAGGCTGTTTGCATGAATTCTGCAACAGCATGCATGGAGATGACACTACGTTTATTAGGCATAGGCGAAGGAGATGAAGTTATTACATCTGCTTATACGTACACGTCATCTGCTAGTGTTATTCACCATGTTGGAGCTAGGATTGTGTTAGTGGATACTGCAAAAGACTCTTTTCATTTAGATTACAATGCAGTAGAACGAGCTATTACAGATAAAACAAAAGCCATTATACCTGTAGATATTGCGGGTGTTATGTGTGATTATGACAAACTACTTGAGGTTGTCAATAGTAAAAAACATTTATTCAAACCCTCAAATGAAATACAGAGTGCTATTGGTAGAATTGCAATTGTTGCAGATGCTGCTCATTCCTTTGGTGCAAATTATAAGAACAAAATGAGTGGTGAAGTTGCTGATTTTACGTGTTTCTCATTTCATGCAGTAAAAAACCTTACTACTGCAGAAGGTGGAGCAGTAACATGGAAAGAAATAACTGGTGTTCAATCTGAAGATATATATAATGAGTTTATGCTTTTAACACTCCATGGTCAATCTAAGGATGCATTAGCTAAAACAACGCTCGGAGGGTGGGAATACGATATTGTATACCCTGCTTATAAGTGCAATATGACGGATATTATGGCATCGTTGGGATTAGGCCAGTTTAAAAGATATGATGAAATTTTAAAGAGAAGAAAAGAAATTATTAGTATTTATGATGAAGAATTTAAGGGAACTGGAATTAAGACGTTAAACCATTATGATAAAAACTATAATTCAAATGGACACTTGTATTTAGTTCAAATTGTAGGGAAAAGTGAACAAGAACGAAATAGGATTATTGAAGAAATGGCAGCCAGAGGTGTTTCAACTAATGTTCACTACAAACCGTTACCTATGCATACAGCTTATAAACAATTAGGTTTTAATATTATGGATTATCCTAATTCATATAATCAATATGTAAATGAAATTACATTGCCGTTGCATACATTGTTAAGCGATGAAGAAATTAAATATGTTATTAGTTCTTTAAAAGATGTGATTCTTAAGATTTGAAAAAATTATTATATTAAGATGAGGTAATAAAATGTATAAACTTTATTTGAAAAGATTAATGGATTTAGTTCTTTCACTTCTTGCTTTGCCAATATGGCTCTTTATACTTATTATAATAGGTCCAATCATATATTTTCAAGATAAAGGAACGATATTTTATAATGCACCTCGATTAGGCAAGGATGGAAAAGTATTCAAAATGTACAAATTCAGATCGATGAAGGTGAATGCACCTGATCTAAGAAATCAAGATGGGTCTACATTTAATGCTGAAGATGATCCAAGGCTTACTAAAATAGGCGGATTTATTAGAAAAACAAGTATTGATGAAACACCGCAACTTTTAAATATTATCAGGGGTGATATGAGTATAATTGGACCAAGACCTGATTTACCTGAGCATATAGAATTATATGAAGATGATGAGGCTAGAAAATTAGAAATCAGACCTGGGGTTACAGGTTATAATCAAGCCTACTTTAGAAATACAATTCCTTGGAAAGAACGAATAAAGAATGATATTTATTATATTGACCATTTAACATGGTGGATGGATATTAAAATATTCATGAAAACAATAGTGTCAGTATTAAAAAGAGACGATGTGTTTATAGAACAAATAACAGAAAATAAGAATGGTGAAATGACTAATGTTAAGTGAGAATTTTGAATGTATTCCACTAGAGTGGGATACTGATTATTTTAAAGTTAATTCTGCAAGAGTCAATCTTAAAGGAATTGTGAATAAAGAAGATCAAAAGGAAATTATTGATTTTTGTAAACACTACGATTTTGTAACTATTTCTAATCTTGATAATATAAAAGATAATAACCAATGGATTGGGGAAAGAACTAATGCCTTTCTTGTTGATGTAAATATTCAGTTTTTAAAAGATTTATATGGTAATAATGATATTCAAATAGATAATACATATGTAACAAATAAGTTGCCAAGAAATGAGCAAGTTATCAATATAGCGAGGAACTCATTTCGATACTCAAGGTTTTTTAATGATCCAAATCTTTTAGAAGTAAAAGCTAAAAAAATTTATATTCATTGGACTGAATGTGCTTTTGAAAGTGAGAATAAATATTTTGTATTACATAAAAAAGATAAAAATATAGCTGGCTATATTCTGTTTTCTATCAATGAAGATAACTGTGTTATTGAACTCATTGCTGTGGATGAGAAATACCAAGGCCAAAGAATTGGAAAGTCGCTGATTCGAAAAATGGAATCATTTGTAATAGATAAAGGAATTAGAAAAATAAAAGTTGGAACACAAATTGAAAATATATCAGCAGCTCAGTTTTACTCTAAAATGGGTTTTGTATATGTAAGCTGTGGAAGTATATACCATTTGTGGCCCAATCAGTAGGGAGACTACGTTATGAATATATGGATTATTAACCACTATGCAATGCCTCCTAAATATGAGATGAGAGTTAGAAATCATAAAATGGCCAAATATTTAATGAATAATGGTCACAATGTTAAAATAATTTCTGCAAGCACACTACATAACACAGATATTAATCTATTAGAAAACTCTAAATTAAAGTTTGTTGAAAAAAGTTATGAAGGATTAGAATTCGTGCATATAAAAACCTTAAAATATCAAGGGAATGGAATTAAAAGAATTATTAATCATTTGCAGTTTTCTATTAGATTTCTTTTGAATTACAAAAAGATTAGTAATAAACCAGATATAATTATTTGTGATTTAGGAGCATTGTTTGCATTATTCCCATATTTTGTTTCGAGAAATACAAAGTCCAAGTTTATATTAGAAGTGCGAGATTTATGGCCAGAATCTATTGTTGAGTTTCTTGGGTATTCAAGGAATAATCCACTGATAAAAATACTTTATTATATTGAAGAATGGATCTATATAAAATCGGATAATATAGTATTTTCTATGGCCGGGGGCAA
Organism: Alkalibaculum bacchi; assembly: GCF_003317055.1. Taxonomy (NCBI): domain Bacteria; kingdom Bacillati; phylum Bacillota; class Clostridia; order Eubacteriales; family Eubacteriaceae; genus Alkalibaculum; species Alkalibaculum bacchi. The sequence continues at coordinate 273,099 of NZ_QNRX01000002.1, read as the reverse complement.
AGATTATCTAATTAATAAAGGGTTAGATAAAAAAGTATCATTAGATAAGGTTGAACATATTACAAATGGTGTTGATCTAGAGGAATTTGAAGAAAATATGAATAAGTACGAATTCCAAAATGAAAAATATAATAATTGTGATTCTTTTAAAGTTGTTTACACAGGATCAATAAGAATAGCTAATAACATTGAATTTCTTATAGAAGTAGCAAGAGAGCTAAAAAACTTTAATTCTCCGAAAATAGATATTTTTATATTTGGAGATGGTTCTAATCGGGAAAAACTTATAAATTTATGTAATGAGCTTAACTTAGATAATATACATTTTATGGGACAAGTAGATAAGAAATATATTCCAAATATTTTATCGAAATCTGATCTTAATATTCTGCATTATAAGCAGACTAAAACATGGAAATATGGTGGGAGCCAAAACAAACTTAGTGAGTACATCGCTAGTAAAAAGCCCATACTATCTACAATTAATATGAATTATAATCCTATAATAGAATATAAATGTGGAGAAGTTATCCCAACCAATAATCCAAAAGAAGTAGCTGAGATGATAAAAAAAATCTCTTCGTTGGACAAAGATTCCTATCAAAAATATTGCGATAATGCGAAGGAAGCATGTCAAAACTTAGACTATAAGTTGTTGACAAGAAAAATGCAAGGGCTGTTTTAGTGTTACCTTTTAAGACAAACTGACATACAATGAAAGGATTTTGAGATATGAATTTACTAACAATAATTGGTGCACGACCTCAATTTATAAAAGCGGCACCTTTTTCAGAAGAGTTCAGAAAGAATAATATTGAAATTCTAGTACATACCGGTCAGCACTATGATGCTAATATGTCGGATGTTTTTTTTGAAGAACTTGGAATTCCTAAGCCAGATTATAATTTAGGAGTTGGATCTGGAAGCCACGGAAAGCAAACTGCAAAAATGTTAGAAGGAATTGAGAAAATTATTCTTAATGAGAAGCCCGATGGATTGCTTGTCTACGGTGATACAAATTCAACTTTGGCTGGTGCTTTAGCTGCTAGTAAACTACACATTCCTGTCTACCATGTAGAAGCAGGTCTTCGCAGTTATAATAAGTTAATGCCAGAAGAGCAAAATAGGATTTTGACAGATCATATTTCTAATATTTTATTTTGTCCGACTCAAACTGCTGTTAATAATCTAAGTAAAGAGGGGATTACATCAGGAGTAATAAATTCCGGTGATATTATGTTTGATGCTGTGCTAAGAAACATTAATATCTCAAATGAAAAATATGCGAATGGTGCATGGTTTGATGAACTAATAAGAGATAATGGGACTTTACCGAAATTGAACGATAAAGAGTATTACTTGGCTACAATTCACAGAGCAGAAAATACTGATAATCCAGAAAAATTATTTAGCATTTTTAAAGCATTTAGTGAACTTGACAAGCCAGTGCTGATACCTCTCCATCCTAGAACGAAAAAGTTGATTAAAGATTTAAATATAAATTTTAAGAACATTGTTATTATAAAGCCTGTTGGTTATTTATTAATGTTGTATTTAACTTCAAATGCTTATATGGTTGTAACAGATTCGGGTGGATTACAAAAGGAAGCATATTTTCTTAAAACGCCATGTACTACATTAAGAGATCAGACAGAATGGGTTGAGACGCTGGCTGACGAGTGGAATGTATTAAGTCATATTGATATTGAAGAGATAAAGATAAAAGCTCAACGTGAATTAGCTTGTTTGCAGCAATCACAACCGAATTCTTTTGGTGATGGGAATGCTACTGCGAAAATATGTGAAGCAATAATTAATGGAGGTCAGCAAAATGAATAGTATTAAAGAAAAGTTATTAAGCAAAACAGCTACACTCGGTGTAGTAGGTTTAGGGTATGTAGGGCTTCCATTAGCAGTTGAAAAAGCAAAAGCTGGATTTAAGACTATAGGATTTGATGTGCAAGAAGCTAAAGTAGAGATGGTTAACCTTGGTAAGAATTATATAGGAGATGTTGTAAATGAAGACCTTGAAGAAATCGTGAAATCAGGCCTTTTATCTGCTACAACAGACTTTTCTCAAGTGGCATCAGCAGATTGCGTAGCTATATGCGTACCAACCCCTCTTGATTTACACCAACAACCAGATATTAGTTATGTTAAATCATCGGCTGAAAGTATAGTGCCTTATATGCATGAAGATATGCTTATTGTGCTTGAATCTACAACGTATCCAGGAACAACAGAAGAACTTTTAAAACCAATTCTTGAAAAGTCTGGCCTAAAGTGTGGACAAGACTTTTATCTGGCATTTTCCCCTGAAAGAGTAGACCCTGGAAATTTAATCTATAAAACGAAAAATACACCTAAGGTAGTAGGTGGGATTACCCCTAAATGTACCGATGTTGCTGCAGCATTATATGAAGCAATTTTGGAAGCTCCTATTCATAGAGTATCATCACCTGCAATAGCAGAGATGGAAAAAATACTAGAAAATACTTATAGAAATGTAAATATCGGTTTAGTTAATGAACTAGCTATTCTTTGCAACAAAATGGGTATCAATTTTTGGGAAGTTGTAGATGCAGCGAAATCTAAGCCTTATGGTTTTCAGGCTTTTTACCCAGGGCCAGGTCTTGGTGGACATTGTATTCCACTTGATCCATATTACCTATCTTGGAAAGCTAGAGAATATGGTTTTCATACTTCAATGATTGAATCATCAATGATGGTAAATGATCGTATGCCTGAATACTGTGCAGAAAGATCCAGTAAAATTCTAAATAGATTTAACAAGGCAATGAATGGTTCAAAGATTCTTGTTTTGGGTGTAGCTTATAAGCAAGATATTGATGATTATAGAGAAAGCCCTGCTATAAGAGTTATAAAAGAACTAGAAAAAGAAGGCGCAGAAGTTATATATTTCGATCCGTTTGTAACTGAGTATAAGGAGCATGGAGAAGTCCGAAAAGGGGAGCATGAATTAACAGTTGAACTAATTGAAAGTGCAGATTTAGTCATTATAACTACAGCACACTCAACTGTCGATTATGAATTTGTACAAAAGTATGCCAAAGCAATCTTTGATACCAAAAATGCTATGAAACATATAGAATCACGAGAAAATATTGAGCTATTATAAGGGGGATATATATGAGTTTTAAATATGCAATTATTGGATGTGGAAGAATTTCTCCAAATCATATCGCTGCAGCACTTGAGAACAACCTAGAAATAGTAGCATTGTGCGATATTGAAGAGTCAAAAATGGATAATATAATTGAAAAGTTTAATCTTCCAACAGATACAAAAAAATACGTTAATTATAAAGAAATGCTTCAAGCTGAGAAGCCAGAACTAGTAGGAATTTGTACTGAAAGTGGGAAACATGGACAAATTGCCTTAGATTGTATAGAAGCTGGAGCCAATTTAATCATAGAGAAACCTATAGCACTTTCCCTTGAAGAAGCGGATTTAATTATTAAAAAGGCAAATGAAAAAAATATCAAAGTAAGTGCATGTCACCAGAATCGCTTCAACAAATCTGTTCAAAAAATCAGAGAAGCGGTTGAACAGAATCGCTTTGGTAGACTTATGCATGGTACAGCACATATTAGGTGGAATAGAGGAGAAGAATATTATAAGCAAGCACCATGGAGAGGCACTTGGGAGCAAGACGGTGGTGCGCTTATGAATCAATGTATTCATAATATTGATCTTCTGAGATGGATGATGGGTGACGAGATTACTGAAGTAGTTGGCATGACGGATAATCTTATTCATGGATTTATTGATGCTGAAGATTTAGGGATGGCTCTAGTAAAATTCACAAACGGAAGTTATGGAATTATTGAAGGTACAACAAATATCTATCCCCAAAATCTCGAAGAGACCCTTTATATCTTTGGTGAAAAAGGGACTGTAAAAGCTGGTGGTAAATCAGTAAATCTAATTGAAGAGTGGGCGTTTGCAGATAAGCTAGATGATGCAGAAGAAGTAAAAGAAAAATATCATGAGAATCCGCCAAATGTTTATGGCTTTGGTCATACTCCATTATATACAGATGTGATTGATGCAATCAAGAATGGTAGACAACCATATGTAACCGCGGTAGATGGAAGAAATGCACTTGAACTTGTGCTTGCCATCTATAAGTCGGCAGCAGAAGGTAAGAGTGTGAAATTACCACTTGAAAAATGTAGCACACTAGATTTTAAAGGAAGGTTCGATAGATGAACCATTTCGTTCATGAAAGTAGTTATATAGATGAGAATGTAACAATTGGTGAGGGGACTAAAGTATGGCACTTTTGCCATATTCATCATGGCGCACAAATAGGCGAAAATTGTTCTTTAGGACAGAATGTTAATGTATCTAACAATGTTAAGGTTGGCAATGGCGTTAAGATCCAAAACAATGTATCTATTTATGAGGGTGTCGAGCTGGAAGATTATGTATTTTGTGGTCCGTCGATGGTATTTACAAATGATTTAACACCAAGAAGTAAATATCCTAAAGGTCCAGCAGGTTATAAAAGAACATTAGTAAAGTACGGAGCATCTATTGGTGCAAATGCGACAATAGTATGCGGCAATACTATTGGTAAATGGGCAATGATCGCTTCAGGAGCAGTAGTGACAAAAGATGTGCCAGCATATGCGTTAATGGCAGGAGTACCTGCAAAGCAAATAGGATGGGTATGCGAGTGTGGAACACCTTTAAAAGAAAATTATAAATGTGATGCATGTGATAGAAAGTATATTTTAGATAGCGATGGACTGAAAGAAGTATAATTGGTAGGGAGTAATGATTGTGGAATTTAGAGACTTAAAAGCTCAATATAATAAATACAAGACTGAGATTGACTCAGCAATCCAAGAAGTCTTAAGTAATACGAATTTTATTGGTGGAAAAGAAGTAGATACTCTTGAAAGAAGACTGGCTGAATACGTTGGGGTAAAAAATTGTATTACCTGTGCCAATGGAACGGAAGCTATGACCCTTGTTATGATGGCATGGGACATCAAAGAAGGGGATGCCGTTTTTGTTCCTGACTTTACATTTTTCTCAACTGGAGAAGTCGTCTCTTTTAGGGGGGCTACACCAGTCTTTGTTGATGTAGATAAAGATACCTTTAATATTGATACAGTAAAACTTGAAGAAGCAATAAATGAAGTGCTAGAAGAAGGCAAATTAGCTCCAAAGGTTATTATTCCCGTTGACTTATTTGGACTTCCAGCAGATTATATAGAAATTGAAAGAATTGCTAAGAAGTATAATTTGAAAATCCTTGAAGATGGTGCTCAAGGTTTTGGTGGAAGTATTAATGGTAAGAAGGCTTGTGGCTTTGGGGATGCCGCAACCACATCATTCTTCCCAGCAAAACCATTAGGATGTTACGGAGATGGTGGTGCTATCTTTACGAATGATGAAAATTTAGCAAATCTCTTGAAATCATATAAAATTCATGGAAAAGGTGACAACAAATATGATAATGTAAGAATCGGAGTGAATTCAAGACTCGACTCCATTCAGGCAGCAGTGTTAAATATAAAACTTACTGCTTTTACAAATCATGAACTTGAAGATGTAAACAGAGCGTACAAGCTTTATACAGAGAGGTTAAAAGGAATTGTACAAACTCCAATTATTCCTGAAGGTTATGTATCTAGCTTTGCCCAATATACAATTAAACTTGAGAATAAAGAAATAAGAGATAATTTACAGGCTAGATTAAAAGAAAACAGTATTCCTAGCATGATTTACTATGTAAAGCCGATGCACAAACAGGAAGCATTTAGCTACTTAGAGAATAAAGATTGCGATTTTGAAATTACGAATAAGCTTTGTGAAACAGTATTATCCTTACCAATGCATCCTTATCTAAGTGAACAAGATATTATAAATATAAGTAAAGTAATTATAGATTTTTTGAATTAAAAAAGATTATATCGAAACGAGAATAAATCAAATGATAAATAAAGACGCAACCAAATTATCGAAAGTATGTCATGTAACTAGTGCACATTCTAGATATGATGTTCGAATATTTCATAAAGAATGCAAATCGTTAGCTAAAAAAGGCTTTGATGTAATCTTATTAGTTAATGATAATCTTGTAGATGAGATTATTGATGGAGTGCATATAATATCAACGCAATTTAAGCCACTAAATAGAATCCAACGTATGATAAAGTCAAAGAAATATCTAAGAAAAAAGATGATTAATATAAATGCGGACATATATCATTTTCATGATCCTGAGCTTCTTCCAGAGGCTGCATGGATGAAAAAACGTAGCAAAAAAGTAGTGTTTGATTTTCACGAAGATGTTTCACAACAGATATTATTTAAAACTTGGATACCAAAGAAGGTTCGTAAGCTTATATCTTCAACCTATAAAAAATATGAAAAAAGTAAAGCTAAAAATTTTGATGCATTAATTACTGTGACACCAAAATTTGTTGATCGACTAAAACATATTAATCCTAACACTATAATGATAACAAATTATCCTATTATAGATAAAGAAACAATGAAGACAGATATACAAAAACAAAGGGCTATATGCTTTGCAGGAGGAATTAGCGCACAATGGAATCATGAAAATATCATTAAGGCAATTGAGCCGATTGAAGATATTGAATATGTGTTAGCAGGTAGTAGTTCACCTGAGTATCTTGATAAATTAAAGAATCTAAGTGGGTGGAGTAAGGTAAGATATTTAGGTAGAATTCCTCATGAAAGAGTAAAAGACATTTATAATGAATCGATGATTGGCATGACTTTACTTGGCCATGATACTCAAGTAGGCGATGAGGGTACGCTTGGTAATACAAAAATATTTGAGTTTATGGAAGCTGGATTGCCTGTGATTTGTACTAACAATAAATTATGGAAAAAAATTGTAAAAAAGCATGAATGCGGGATAGCCATTAATCCAGATAATATAATTGAAATCACCAATGCAATAAATAATTTGCTTGATAACCAATATAGTTCAGCTCTAAAAGGTAAGAACGGCAAAAAAGCAGTTATTGAAGAATATAATTGGAATACTCAAGAAATAGAGCTACTAAATTTGTACAGCTTAATATAGATTATTCCTGAAAAATAAAATATTAACAAGGAAGGTGTATATGGAAAAGTCAATAAAATTTAATGGTAGATTGTTGTTATCTTTTATAATTGCCTCTATTATATTAGTACCTACTATTAGGTTGAAGGGTTTGCCAGGAATGCGATTAGAGCAGTTTGCTGTGGTAATTGGATTTTTTTGTTTGATAGTAAAAGTGATTACAAATAAAAGAGTAGTTTTGCATAAATCACTATTTCCAATATTAATCATTACATTTAGTTTCTTCATTATAATATCTATTATTAATGGAGCTTTAAGTGGTTATAATGTTATTATAAACGATTTTTTTGAACTTTACAAAATATTTGTATATTGTGGATTGTTTATAATAACATCTACATTAATCACAAAACAAAACGATAAAATGTTTTTCTTAAAAATTATAAACACTAGCATTTTTGTTACTAGTATTGTTTCAATAACACAATATTTTAATATATTTAGTTTAAATGAATTGTATATACCCTATATAGCGCCGACTCAATACAAAACACTAATAAATGATTATCCATGGCCTAGAGTTATTGGACTTTCAGATAATCCAAACGTATATGCAGTAATAGTACTTATTGGATGTTTAAGTAGTTTAGGATTATATTTATATAACAAACAAAAATATAATTTGCTAATTATGATAATAAATTTTATTGTTCTATTAATGACAAGATCTAGATCAGGTTTTTTGTTTTTTATTGTATCCTCTGTAGTTTTCTTTTTTTTATATTATAAAGATTTTATTTTTAACAATAAAAGAAACAAGTTAAAAAAGTTATTTATAATGTTTAGCTTATTGATTGGTTTATTAAGTATATTTATTTTAGCGTTTCTTATTCTTCCAAAAGATTTAACATGGAGGATAATGGAGATATTTGACCTTAAGAATAGCAACTCATGGCAACTTAGGTTAGCTAATTGGCAAGAAAACTTTGGGTACTTTCTACAACATCCTCTACTTGGAATAGGACCAGTAAAGTCTATAGTTTATAAGAATGCAGCAGATAATGAATGGTTATTATTATTAAAAAGATATGGCCTTATTGGCACTTTATATTTTATTAATATGTTCGCAATTCCAATAATAAAATATTGGAGAGAAATCAATAAAACAATACCAGGTAAAATATATTTATCTTTATTAGTAGGAGCAATATTTTATATGATACCAGTAGCAATATTCCATTCTTTCCAATTAATGTCTTTAATTTTGGTGATTGGTGGAATAACCTTTGCAAATCCTGAAAGCTTGTATGAACTAAAACTAAAATATAAGAGTTGATTTTTGTGCTGTATTTGTATAAGTATTAACGCTAATATGCAGACATTATTCACTAAGTGAGGTGTTCGTTATAAAAATATTGCATATGTTTAAAAATACAAATAGAACGTTTTATGAACCATACATAGAATTTATTAATGAGAATTTTGATTCTACAGATCATTACTTTATGATTGAAGAATATAATAACCAGTTGCTAAATGAATATTATGAAAATAATCTTGAATATATTAATAAATTTCAATTTATAAAAATAATTAAAGAATTATATATATCAGATAAAATAATATTACACTCACTTACGTCTCCAAGATTAATATTATTATTATTTTTTCAACCTTGGTTGCTTGAAAAATGTTATTGGGCGATATGGGGAGCAGATTTATATTATTATAACCATAGAAAAAAGAATTTTAAATCAAATATTTATGAATTTTTTAGAAAATACATTATTAAGAACATAGGTGGTTTAATAACCCACATCTATGGAGACTATGAATTAGCTAAACAGTGGTATGGTGCAAATGGAGAATATTATTATTCCTTTATGTACCCTAGCAATTTGTGTAAGGAATATGATGCACCTAGAATTAAGTCTAATGACAAATTTTATATTCAAATAGGAAATTCGGCAGATCCATTGAATAATCACAGGGAGATTATCATGAAGCTGTCAAAATATAAACATAAGAATATAGAGATAATATGTCCATTATCTTATGGTAATGATGCATATAAAGCAGAAATAGTAAAATTGGGAAAGGATATTTTTGAAAACAAATTTATTCCGCTAACAAACTTTATGCCGTTCGATAGATACCTTGATATTTTAAGCAAGATAGATGTTGCAATATTCAATCATAAAAGACAACAAGCGTTAGGTAATATTACAACATTACTAGGATTAGGTAAAAAAGTTTACATTCGAGAAGACATTACTACATGGCAATTTTGTTTAGATCATCATTTAAAAGTATTTAGTTTAAATGAAAATTTTGATGATTTATTTGAAAAAATGAATACAAGAGAAATACAAATGAATATTGAGAATGTGAAAAGACAATTTTCTGAAGAAAAGTTGATAGATGATTGGAAGAAAATCTTTAAGGATGATATAAAATGATAAATATAAAAATCAAAAAATTAGATTGGGATTCAAAATTTTGGGGTTTTAATATATATAATGCAAATAAAAGTAATAACTTAATCGATTTTGAACGAAATTTAATTAGCAAATTAGATAGTACTCCATTTATTATTCAAGCACTATCCTCAGAAAGTGATATCCAATATATTAATTGTTTAGAGGATAATGGATTTCGATTTGTAGAGAGTAAAATAAATTTAGTGCAAAAAGTTCAGCAGCAAAGTAATATTTCTGAATTAAGTATGTTTCAAGATGTGCGAGAAGAACATTTATTAGTATATAAGGATGATTTTTATGACTTATACGGAAATGTGTCTAGGTTTGCTCTTTTTGACAAAGAGAAAGTTAACGAATTCTATTATAAATGGGCTGTCAAAAGCATAAAAGGTAATTTTGATGATAATTGCATTGGATATTATCGTAATAATCTCTTAGAAGGATTTATTACTTATAAAATCGTAAATCAAAAATTAATAATTGGACTACTTGGTGTTTTTCCAAAATATCAGGGCAGAAAAATAAGTCGGTATCTCCTAAGTTATATTAATTACATAGCTTTTAAGAATGCATGTGGAGAAATTAGTGTTTCTACACAAGGGAAGAATACTAAGGCAATAAATACGTACATTAAAAATGGATTTATTATTGAGAACATTAAGCATTGGTATTATTACAAAGGAGAATTAAAATGATAGCATTTAACGTTCCACCATTTACTGGTGATGAATATAAATATATGCAAAAGGCAGTAGAAAACAATCAGAAATTGTCTGGTGATGGCCCTTTTACTAAAAAATGCAATATATGGATTGAAGAAAAATTCAATACACCAAAAGCTTTGCTTACTACATCATGTACACATGCTTTAGAAATGGCGGCAATCTTAGCAGATATAAAACCTGGAGATGAAGTTATAGCCCCCTCATTTACTTTTGTATCGACAGTAAATGCTTTTGTACTAAGAGGAGCGAAGATAGTTTTTGTTGATATTAGGCCGGATACGCTTAATATTGATGAAAATTTAATAGAAGATGCTATAACAGAGAAAACAAAAGCAATAGTACCTGTTCATTATGCAGGTGTGTCATGTGAAATGGACACGATTATGGAAATTGCGAAAAAAAATAATCTTTATGTTATTGAAGATGCTGCTCAAGGTGTAATGTCTACATATAAAGGAAAAGCTTTAGGAACTATTGGAGATTTCGGAACTTATAGTTTTCATGAGACTAAAAATTATACAATGGGTGAAGGTGGGGCAATTTTAATTCAAAACAAGGATTGTATAGAACGGGCTGAAATCATTCGTGAAAAAGGAACTAATCGAAGTAAATTCTTTAGAGGACAAGTTGATAAGTATTCATGGGTTGATATTGGTAGCTCTTATCTACCGAGTGAATTGAATGCTGCATACCTTTTTGCTCAACTTGAGGAGGCCGAAACTATTAATGAAAATCGGTTGAAAACATGGAATTTATACTATGAGGGTTTAAGTGAATTGGCAAAAACAAGAAAAGTAGAATTACCTGCTATACCAGAAGGTTGTTCACATAATGCACATATGTTCTATATTAAATGTAAGGGTCTAGAAGAAAGAACCCATTTGATTAATTATTTAAAAGACAATGAGATTAATGCAGTGTTTCATTATGTACCACTTCATAGTTCAAAAGCAGGTAATAAATATGGAAGGTTTTTTGGCATTGATAAGTATACCACTAGGGAGAGTGAACGACTGCTGAGATTACCTTTGTATTATGGTCTTGAAGCGGAGAAAACAAAATATATTATTGGAAAAATAATTTCTTTCTATAAAAGGAAGAAATAAATAGGATAGGAAATAAATTTGAGATTAATATTATATATACAAAAAAAAATAAAAAAGAGTACTTTTGGCAAGAATATTATGCTTATTACTGGTGGAACAGCCTTTGCTCAAGCGCTTGGTATAATTTTTTCTCCTATCATTACAAGAATATATCCACCTGAACAGTATGGTGTATTGACTGCTTATTCAGCAGTCCTAGGTCTTTTAGCTATATCAGCATCCTTTGATTATCAGAATGCTATACCTATAGCAGATGATGATGATATGGCAATCAACTTATTAGTTTTGTCCATGTCTTTTTTATCAATTGTGGTGTTAATAATTTTCGTATTATTAACATTATATGGTGAGCATTTTTTAAAATTAATGGATAGTGAAGTATTGTCTTCATATAAGTATCTTATTCCATTTGGCGTATTTTTTACTGGGACTTATAATATTGTTCTACAATGGGGTTTTAGAGAAAGAAATTATAAGATTATCACAAGAACTAAGATTAGTCAGAGTATAACATCGAATCTTACCAAACTAATTTTCGGTTTAATGAAGTTTGGTCCAGTGGGATTAATATTAGGTGTAATCATTGGTCAAAGTGCTGGGATAACGTCTTTAATTACTCCTGTGATTAAGAAAAAAGAGTTATTATTAGCTGTAAGTCAGCAGCGGCTTAAGCAGGTTATGAAGCGCTATAAAAATTTCCCATTATATTCTGCACCTAGCAATTATGTCTATACTGCTGGAAATAATCTTCCTGTTGTTTTGTTAGTGTCTTTCTTTGGAACATCTGCAGTAGGTCTTTTTGGTTTAGCAAATAGCATTACATCACTACCAATGAGCCTTATTGGAAATTCGGTGTCTCAGGTTTTTTATTCAGAAGCAGCTAAAATTGGCAAAGATAATCCTGATAAAATTAAGAGTATAGCTCAAAAGTTAATTAAGCAAATTGCATTAATAGCTTTGATTCCATTTGTTATACTTTTACTATTCGGTCCATGGTTATTCTCTTTTGTATTTGGTAGCGAATGGTATGATGCAGGAGTTTATTCTCAAATGCTATCATTTATGGTGTATTTTCATTTTATTATTACTCCGGTAGGTAGGATTCTTGAGATTTTTGAACGACAGAGGGAAGGACTTTTACTAAATATTACAAGGCTTATATTGATTTTTGTTGCCTTTGTGATTACGAAAACTATGAATTTGAATTCTTACCAAGCAGTAGGTCTGTATTCAATATTTAGTTCTATTACCTATGTTGCTTTATTAGTAATGGTTATGAAAATTTTAGATTCAGAAATAAAAAGAGTTAACAATCAATAATGTATTGATAAAATTTCTGGAAAAGGTGGTATTATATAATGAAAGGAATAATTTTAGCCGGAGGTAGCGGATCTAGACTCTATCCAATTACAAAAGGGATTAGCAAGCAGTTATTACCTATATACGATAAACCAATGATTTATTATCCATTATCGGTGTTGATGTTATCAAAGATAAGAGAAGTTCTTATTATTTCTAATCCTGAATATATTGATTTTTATAAAAAACTATTAGGCGATGGATCTAATCTTGGAATGAGATTTGAATATAAAACTCAAGAAAAACCTAAAGGTCTTGCAGATGCATTTATAGTTGGTGAAGAATTCATTGAAGATGATTGTGTTTGTTTAATACTTGGAGACAATGTTTTTTATGGACAAGGCTTTGTGCCTAAGCTATTGAGCGCATCTAGCCTAAATGAAGGAGCAGTTATATTTGGTTATTTTGTTCCAGATCCAAGTGAATTTGGAGTTGTAGAATTTGATGAAAGCTATAATGTAATTTCTTTAGAAGAAAAACCTAAAAGTCCCAAATCTCATTATGCTGTACCTGGTTTATATTATTATGATAATAGTGTAATTCAAAGAGCAAAAAAATTAAAACCATCATCACGAGGGGAAATTGAGATAACAGATTTGAATATGGAATATTTAAAGGATGGGGAATTAAAGATTGAACTTTTAGGACGTGGTTTTGCATGGCTTGATACTGGTAGTTATGAAGGACTGGCTAATGCTTCAAATTTTGTTCAAACAATGCAAAAGAGAACAGGTCTTTTTATAAGTTGTATAGAAGAAATTGCGTATAGAAATAAATGGATTTCCAAAGATCAACTTGTATCTCTTGGTAATGAGTTTAGCAAAACTGAATATGGAAAGTATTTATTGCAAATTGCTGAAGAGGTGATTATATAGTATGAAAACTATTTTAGTAACAGGTGGTGCTGGGTTTATTGGGAGCAATTTTATTAAAATGATGCTCGGAAAATATCCTGATTATAATATTATTAATATTGATGCCCTTACGTATGCGGGGAATCTTGAGAATCTTAAAGATATTGCTGATAATTCAAACTACACTTTTATTAAGGCGGATATCAGAGATAGGGATAAAATTGAAGATATCTTTAACAATAATGATATATCGGAAGTAGTTAATTTTGCTGCTGAATCACATGTTGATAGAAGCATCGAAGAACCAGAATTGTTCTTAACAACTAATATTATTGGTACTCAAACATTGCTTGAGGTAGCTAAGAAATATTGGAAGGTAAATCCTGAAGATAAATATTGCAAAAATTATAAAGAGAGTGTTAAGTTTGTACAAGTTTCAACTGATGAAGTTTATGGAGCATTAGGTAAGGAAGGAATGTTCGTAGAGACGATGCCCTTAATGCCTAATAGTCCCTACTCTGCATCTAAGGCTAGTGCAGACATGATTGTTAGAGCATATCATGAAACTTTTGGTATGCCTATTAATATAACGCGTTGTAGCAATAATTATGGACCCTATCAGTTCCCTGAGAAGTTAATACCTCTAATGATAAATAATTGTCTTAAAGGAAAAGACTTACCTGTCTATGGTGATGGAATGCAAATAAGAGACTGGCTTCATGTATCTGATCATTGTTGTGCTATTGATACAGTTCTACACAAGGGTGTAGATGGAGAGGTGTATAACATCGGTGGAAATAATGAAAAGGCTAATATTGAAATAGTTAAGTTTATTATTAAGACATTAGAAAAATCAGAGGAACTTATCAAATATGTTAAAGATAGGCCTGGACATGATAGAAGATATGCAATTGATAATACAAAAATTACTACTCAACTGGGTTGGTCCCCTGTTTACACTTTTGAACAAGGAATAAAAGAAACTATCAAATGGTATTTAAATAATATTGAGTGGATTGAGGATATTGTATCTGGTGATTATGTGAATTATTATGATGAGATGTATAAAGGAATTGATAAAGCTCAGTCATGAAAACACAAGTAAAGACAACAATGACAACTATTTGGCTTAAATAGTTTGTTTGTCTTTTGGTGAAAAAATGCTATTAAAGCTAATAAGTTTATAATTAGAATTCTAAGAATAAGAATGTTAGAAATATAAAGTTATCTAAAATCTTTTTTTGTTATAATTTTTGAGTTGTAATATGTTATTATTCAAAATTACATTAGTATATATGGTAGACGCGTATTCATGTAAAGGGTTAACCATTGAATAGTTCGTAATAAATAGTTCACGATGTAAGGCCTAAAGTATGTATAAATTGAATTAAGAATAAATGTGGATGAATTAAGTACAAACTGAGCATTGTATCAGTTTTTGATATAAGATTTAAGCGACAATAAATAGACCATGATTTAAGACTATAATAAAAGATGTAATGCTGTTGAATAGTAATTAATTTTGTTTTATCGTCTTTTCTTGTTGATAAAAACTTGAAGCATCATTGTATTATATGAAATTAGGATATAAAAGGGGGATAACAATGTACTTTAAACGTAAATTTAGCAAAATCGTTATTATAATATTTACTGTATGTTTATTCTTAATGACGAATAAGATAATACCAGTGTTTGCATCAAGTCAAACACCAATTATAGAAGAAACAGAAGTGACTAAAGAGCACATAATTCAATATTATGAAAAGAATTCCCCCGTAACATATCCCTACGAATATGTTGCTCAAGGTTTAGAATTAGAAAAATTTGTAGATATCGTTATA